>JAIOPL010000012.1 GCA_021413925.1 Verrucomicrobiota bacterium | reverse complement strand
AGGTCGAAGGTCGAAGGTCGAAGGTCGAAGGTCGAAGGTCGAAGGTCGAAGGTCGAAGGTCGAAGGTCGAAGGTCGAAGGTCGAAGGTCGAAGGTCGAAGGTCGAAGGTCGAGAGCCAAGTCACCTGGAGGTGACGCGGCAGACTGCCGAAGGCAGCCCCAGCGGGGCGGCACCGCTTGCCGGGCGGCAAGTGCCGTCAATCGAGCGTCGAGGGCGAAACCAACAGCCCCCTTCCCCACCCCCTTCCCCACCCCCTTTCAACTTTTCAACTTTTCAACTTTTCAACTTCCCCCTTCCCCCTCTTAGCTCTTCGCTCCCATGGTCACATGGACCTTGAGGGTCTTGCCGGGCTCGATGGGCAGTGTGGAACCGGTCCACTTCTTTCCATCCACAAGAATGCCCGAGACGCCGTGCTCGACATGGTCGGGGTTGGAGACCTCGATGTCGTAGGTGCAGCCACGGAAGATGCGCTGAACGGAAAATCCGTCCCAGTGCGCGGGAATGCAGGGATCGATGATCAACCCCTCGAACGTCTTGCGAACCCCGAGGATCCACTCCGAGTAGGCGACCCATGTCCAGGCCACGGTGCCAGTCACCCAGAGGCCGAGCGATTTTCCGGCGATGTAGGGATGGAACATCGCGGCGCGGGAATTGGTGAAGGCGAACGGCGGGCAGTCCGCTCCCGGGTTCGATTGGTCGGCATCGCCGCCGGGCATGATGGCCCGGAGCGTGGCGTAGGCTTTCCCGCCGCGGCCGCTCACGCAGTCGGCGACGATCTTAAAGGCGGCGGCGTGGCAGTAACAGGATCCGTTCTCGATCGTGCCCGGTGAGAATCCCGTGATGGTGCCTATGGTGCGATCCATGGTGTCGAAGGCGGGGCTCAACAGGAGCGGCCCCACGGGCGAGTCGAGTTCGCTGTCGATCGCCTGAAGGCACTGCTGCGCGCGCCCGGAATCAGCGATTCCGGAGATGACCGCCCAGGATTGCGGATTGAGAAAGATTTTTCCCGTCCGCTCGGCGGCGGTGCCGATCGCGCGTCCCTCGTCGTTGAAGGCAATGCGATACCAGGAACCGTCCCAGCCGGCGTCATTCACGGCGGCGCGGAGGTATTCCCTCTTCTCACGCATCTCGTCAACCAGCGTCGGGTTTTTGACAAAGCGGGCCAGCTCCATGATCTCTCCGAGGGCATGGTAGAGGGCGATCGTGAGCCACACGCCGACGCCGTGGCCTTTTTTCCCGAGCATGTGGGCGGTGTCGCACCAGTCGCCGTCGTGGATGCGGCAGAGTCCGTGGGCGCCGCGGTCCTCATGGAGGAAGCGCACGGCGGCAAGCATGTGCTCGAGCACGGTGCCGGAGCCTTCATCCAGATATGGGCACACCTCGTCAAGCAGGGCGATGTCACCGGTTTCCCTGATGTAGGCATTGATGGCCAGGGGAATCCATATCGGGCCGTCGGCATAGAGTTCGTCCGCTAGGGTATTCACCGCATTCCAGGCCCGCACACAGCGGCCGCTGCGGTACACATGGGCCATGGCCTTAAGAATCTTTTCCCGCGTTGCGGCGGGATCCAGGGAGGAGGCGCCCATGGCATCCTGCAGCGTATCCCGGAACCCGGTGCTGTAGATGCGGGTCCAGTCCAGGCAGAACCGCAGGTTGTGCTTCGTCCAGGTATTGAAAAGCCGGTCCGCTTCGCCATCCGGCGTGGTGCACGTGAAGCGGGCGTTCTGCTCCCGCTCGCGGGCGCCCGGGTTTGATTGAAAAACGGCCGGGCCGGCAAACGCGGCGTCGATCGCGGCATCCACCTCCTCCACGGAGTCGTGCACGCCGTAGAGGAACCGGACGGTGGACTCGCCTCCCGCCGCAAGATCGCAGGGGGTCTGGATCACTCCCGCCGGACCGTAGCCGAGGTAAGGGGTGTTCGTGCATGCCCCCTTGAGAAGGGCGTCCGGTTTTTCGATCCCGGGCTTGCACCCGATGAATGCGGCATACGCGGCATCGTAGCCCGCCACCTCGGAGTCGCAGGCCACGAACCCGTTGAAATACGGGAGCGTGCAGTGCGCGTCGGTGTTGGTGTAAAGGAGAACCCGCTTGGCGGAGTCGAAATCACTGCGCAGGCAGGTGATATGGAACGGCGTGTGATATCCCGAAAGACTCACATCCATGAAGCTGTAGACATTCAAATGAGCCTCCGACGCGCCTTTGTTCTCGACGCGAACGAGCCACAACTCGCCTCGCACGCCCTCCGGAACGCGTATTTGCAGCGACAGTTTCAGTCCCTGCCACTCCGCCTCGTAGGTTATGTATCCTTGGCCGAAGACCACGCGCTCGCCCTCCGCTCCGGTCGGGAAGCTGGTGAAGGCACCCGTGGTCTTGTCCTGGACAAAAACCCGCCTACGCCCCCCGTTCAAGGTCGTGCGCTCCCCCTTGGGATGCCGCAGGAAACTGGCGCCCGTTCCGTCGGCCAGCGTCTGGGCAAGGAAGGAATCATTCCAGAGATAGTTGTTCCACGCCCTGGGCTGCTTGTCGGGATGCTCCAGCCAAAACTCCTCGCCATTCCCCGAGAAGCGGCCGCACGCAGCGGCTCCCCCGTACATTTCAGTATTTGTTTCGTTTTTCAACATGAGAGGGATCCGTTACGGCTTCGCCGCCTGATCGGGAAAGCGGAAGGGAGTGGCCGGCAGGCCTTCCTTGTTGAAGAGATTGGCCTCGGGCCAACCTGCCCAGGCGTAGCGGACCGCCGTTGGATTCTTGACCTCGGGACTCGAGATAACCACCGAGTTCCCCTTGATCGAGGCTTTGGCCGGTTGGAAAGCCACGCCGTCCGCGGAAAGTTCAAAGCCCTTGAGCTCCTCTCCGCTTGCCACGAGGCCGCCACCGGTGGCCGCGAAGTCGATCCGGCACTCGTCGTTGGCGAATTCCACCTTTTCAGGATAGGGACTCTCGGAAATCAGATCCTTCTCACCATACACCAGCCTGCGCGCCTGCAGGGCCAGACGCTGCGCCACGGGAAGTTTCTTCCGGGGATGGATGTCGTAAGGGTCGCCCACGTCGAATGTCACCACCTCGGCCACTCCCTTGACCGAACGAGAGACATTGAACTGGGCTTGGCGGATATGGCAGTAGCCGTGGTCCTCGTTCTCCCCCTTGAAAGTCGCCAGGGTGGCCGCGTCCATGTCGAGCCGGGTGTCTTTATCTCCCTGATGCTTGATGAAGCCGGAGAGCTGCACGATCAGGAACGGCATGTCGGGATTGTTCCAAACCTTGCGCCAGCTCTCGATCATCGCGGTCAGACCCGCCGCGTAGAAAGGGCCCTTGCCTTTTCCAGCGTTCATCTCGCCCTGGTAAAACACCACCCCGCGCACCGGGAAGGGGACCAGCGGGGCCACCATGTCATTGTAAGCGGCGGAGGTGGCGTTCGGATACGGTTTGCCCCGGAGAGGGGCCAATTCCGGATTCGCGGCAACAGTCTCGTCATCCACCCACGCCTGGACCGGCAGGATCGCACCCAGCTGGAGGATTCCGATCGGGACGCTTCCCTTCAAATAGTCCGTCAGCTCACGCGCAAAAAAATAGCTCAGGCCGCTCACGCACCCTGGAACCGTCTGGGAGAGCGGCTTGTCACCGGAACTCCAACGCGGCGCGAGATAGGAGGCGTTTTCCCACTTGCAGGCGCCCCAGAACGAATACGCCTCGTCACGCGGCTCGGCGACCTTCGGCAAGTCACGGCTTCCCATAGAGAGCACGCGGATGTTCGGGTAGTTGCCGCGCGTGGCGATCGCCTCCTCCGCCCCGTCGCAGTTGTGAAGCGGAATCAGGGAGTTGGACTGCCCGGCCACGATCCAGACATCCCCCACCAGGACCTGCGTGAGAAGGATGGTCTCTTTAGGGTTCGCTCCCGAGATCGCGAGCGTGTACGGACCGCCGGCCGGCGTCGGTGCCAGGGTGACCTTCCATTTACCACCCGAGGCCACGGTCGTGACCTTCTGGTCACCGAAGATCACCGTGATCGTCTCACCATCCGCCGCCTTGCCCCAAACCGGCACGGGAACATCGCGCTGGATCACCATGTTTTCTGAAAAGAAGGAGGGAACGCTCAAGGCGAAGGTGGAACAGGGGAACGCCCCGAGAAGCAGCGCGGCGGCGGTCAAAGCGAGACGGGAATAAAAAGGACGCATATCCAAGGAGTGGGGTTGAAGTGGGGTTTTAGGGGTTGGGAGGAGGGACAGATCGAAACGGAAAAGATGTTTCTAAACAAACCTGTCATGGTTTTCAACCGCCATGTGGGTGGAGGGCTGTTGGTAGGGAGGCGGATTGTTGATTGTTGATTGAGCCCTCGACCTTCGATTGACGGCACTTGCCGCCCGGCAAGCGGTGCCGCCCCGCTGGGGCTGCCTTCGGCAGTCTGCCGCGTCACCTCCAGGTGACTTGGCTCTCGACGCTCGACGCTCGACGCTCGACTTCAGATTGCTGGTTGTTGGTCTTTTGGGAGAAAGGCGGAAGACTGCATTTTTAACCACGAAGGCTGCTGTTGGCTGGCATGGAGGAAGTTTCGACATGTCGGAACTTGAGTGTGATTGACAGTGTGCTCATCTCTGCAAGCTAGCTTGCAAGAGTGAGCCCACAGGCAATCCTGCTCTGCGATGCAGAGCCCATGCCCCTCTTTTCCGCCCTTTGGCTGACTCCTTGGATTGCCCTTGGATCCCCCTTCGTGGTGAATCATCCCAAAAGTTGCAATAGAAAGTGGTGACAAAGAATTTTATCAGGAAATCAGGAATGGAGGGAACTTGGCAGGCGGGTCGGGATTGAATACCAAAGGAAAAATCTCCCCAACTACCAACTACCAACTACCAACTACCAACTACCAACTACCAGCTCCCAGCTCCCAGCTCCCAGCTCCCAGCTCCCAGCTCCCAGCTCCCAGCTCCCAGCTCCCAGCTCCCAGCTCCCTATCCCCTCCCGCTTCGCGGGGATCCGCCATCAGCCATCAGCCTTCAGTCTAAAAGCCTAATCGCCTCTTTTTGGCCGATCAGTCGCGGATTTCCTTGACCCGACCGGTGACAGGTTCGATCACCAGCAGCACGGAGTTTTTAGGGGTGGAACCGCCATCAATCACAATGTTGTTACCGATGATGTGACCCGAAGCAATCCGGATCGACACAGCCTTGCCTGTCATGCTGAGAAGACCGCCGCCGGGGCCGAATGCAACAGCTCGAAAATCAGTCCCGATCACCAAGTTGTTACTCCCATCGCGCAGAGGCGCCACTGGCAGTGTCACAGCCAAGTTGGATTGAGCGGCGGCCAATCCATCGGGTGTGGTGGTCCACGACTCGGTCGTCGCGTCGTAATTCGGATCAACAAAAGCAGTCTCTTTCAGCGTCTTCCATGGCATGGTTTGGCTCCACTCCCACACTCCCCCAGTGCCGGTTCTCGCCTCAAAGACGGCGAGTCTTCTCCATGCCGCCTCGCCACTGGTCCTGAAAACTACAACCGTGGCATCACCTCCGGACTGGGCGCTCCCACGGGCAATTTGCAAGGAGTCTGAGACCGTCCGCGCCCCTGCAGTGAGCGATGGCCCTTGCATGACGGAGGAGACTCCAATAGTTGTCAGCGAAACCAAGAGAACCATTATGGCGATGGCGAGCAATAACTCAAGGAGACTGAACGCGTCCCTTCTTCCGTTCCTCCGGCGGATGGTCCGGATGCATCGGGTGCGGGGAGAGGAGAGGAACTTGCCGTCGAGGATTCCCTTGGCTGGCAGAACCAGAGGGAGCTTATTCTCCTTTCTTTTCATTTGGTTTCACTTCGATGAGGTTTACCGTGCTGTTTCGCGTGTTGGCTGGATTCATCTCATCCACCCGCTGCACGGCAAATTTCGTGCCTTTGGCCAGCACTTCTCTTGCGGTTTTTTCGAGAGTGAGAAGCCCTGATAAATCCAATGCGCCCAAGAGTGCTTTGAACTGCTCCTGCGTCATCGGGCCGGCATCGATTTGGAAAACAAAGCGCCGGGCACCCGGGGCGTCGAACCGCCACATGTCATTCCCCCGATCCTTGATGAGCCCCTTCGATCCGCCCGGAGGCTTGAACGGGATGGTCTTGCTATCAGAGGCTTGATCCGCTCTTAACAACTGGTTCTGGAAATCATGAAGAGTCGATGTCTGGGAACCGAGATCGACCACCTTGATCGTGAGAGTGAATTCCGGCATCTCTTTGGTAACAGGAACCCGGTAGGCACGGGTCGCCACCGTGGTCGGCAAGCTCTGAACAGAGACATCCATCCGACCATCGGATCTCTTAAGCTGCCAGTCCCTTGAGACAGGGGGAAATGCAGCCAAGAGCGAGGAGGGATCCACCGTGAGCATGGGGGGGCCTTTGCGATTCTCCTCGGGCAGTAACTCGGGAGTGGGGCTGGCAGCGGTCTGTTGGGCCAGAGCGGCGGCGCATCGAAGCAGAAATAAAGAGAGGAGCGATGAGCGGAGGAGGGTTTTCATTCGAGGTAGCGTAAATCGGAAATCTCAATTTTTTGCGGGATGATCCAGTCGTCACTGGTGCCTGGCCGGCCATCGAGTCCGGTAAAGGATTGGCCAGAGGTGTTAGTGTAGGCATTGATTCTGGTGGCACTACTACCGGAGGTCTGGTAACCGGAGCGGGTGATGACATCAAAGCGTTTCGGACCTTGCATTATCTGCCCAGGATACATACCAGTCCCTCCCTCATCGACACTTCGGCTTAATGTTGCCTCGATCCTTTTGGTGGCCATGGTGGTCAGTTTCCCAGTTGGGCCTTCCTTCATTGATTCCGCGGTCACGAACACGCGATAGTCATCGCATTGTGTCGTGACTATGTCCGCCAGGGATCGTGCCAGGGATTCCTTCTCGTATTCATTCGCTCCAGCCGACATGCCGGGTACCGTCATGATTTGGCCTTGATACACAAAAAGGTCATCCGGGCCGATCGCTTTACCGCCGGATGCGGCCGTCGTTGCGATAGCAGTAGCAAGCGTTTTCCGCGTATCAGAGTCAGCCACCCGGTTTCCCAGGAGCGCTTCCAGCGGCTTCTTGCGGGTGATTCCCCATGGCCAGAGGGTGGCGTTGATGTTCATCTTCCCGTCGGTCTGGTTCGCGATGCTCCGATCAAACGGGACATAGAAGTAATTCCACAACAACCAATCGGGAACCGCCTCACCCGCGTCGAAAAACTTGAAGGTTGCCCAGGGCTTGCCCGAATCAACACCCGTCGGGACGCTGGAGAGATAGCCCACACCGGGCAAGCCAAGGATGCAGGATGCGGACTGGCTCTCCACATTCTGCGAATGTAAGTCCTGGCTACCAGTGCCGGGGCCCAAGCGGCCCCTGAGGCGGCCGCGTACGAACTGAAGCAGGCCGGGCGGCCGCGACAGGTCGGAATCATTGCCATCCGTACCGCCGGTGTAATTGGAATTCTGAGCTCCCAAGGTGTCGCTGCTTGTCTGAACCCAGTTCGCTCCCTTGCGTGTCACGCGAGGATCATTTGCCTGAAGGGACTCAATATCTGGAATAATCCCATTCACATCGAAATTGTCGAAACGGAACTCGAGCATATCCGAGACACCGGCAGTGGCTAGATTCGGATCCGCAGGCTCGTCAAAAATTCCGGGAATTGCCGCCCAGGCAAAAGGGCTTGAAATCGGGAGATTATTCACATGAGAACATGCGACTTCGAAAATCATACGAAGCTTGAGCTTGAAACTGACTGTCGATCCCGAAGCAAAGGGGCCGATGTAAATGCCAATTGTGCCCGGCGTAACACCGGACATTTGCTGATATCCTGTCGTCGAGGGAAGACTGTATCCCGCAGTGATGCCTTCGGCGAGTGATGAATTAGCCGCCCCGCCAGCTCTGGTTATCAGTTGAGAACGAAAGTTTGCCCGGACCGAAGTCGCTCCGGACTCATAGATGACATCCGGGACATAGAAGGTTCTTTGGCTGGTGAGATTGTATAATTCGAACGAAGGAGAGAGAGACCAGCGCGGCGGCACGAATTCCTCGGCACGAATAACAATCTGGATAAAGCGGTCACTGCTCCTGCCCACAGGAGTGGCCGTTACAGCCCCGGGCCCCGGAGGAGTCGTCCAAGTGGGGTCGCCAAGCAGGAAAAGCCAAGCCACATTAGCGCCATTTGCCACTTGGGTCATGACTGCAGTGGGCTTGGGCAGTCCGTTGACCTGCGCATTCAGATTGACACCTAACGAGGTATTGGTCGCCGAGGTATTCGCCAAAGCATTCAAGGCTGTCACTTGAGCGTTTCCTGAAAGGCTATCGAATGAGAGTGTGCTCGCTACCGCCGCAATTTCACTGACAAAGGAATTTCCAGCTGTGGGTGCCCGTCGCTTGGAAGTATCGGTCACCATGGGAAGCCTGCGGCCGCTGTAGTGTTTTTTATTTTCGTCAATAAAACGCGCCGTAGCAGGGGGAGGATTAAGCGGGTCGATGACGGCGTCTTGCGTCTGCTTGTTAAAGGTGAGGGTGCGGATTCCCCCGGGGAGCTGGGGGTCGAGGGATCCCATGACCAATCCTGCTATTTCTGTCGTGATTTGATCAGGGGCCTCGCCGGCGGCTTGATACTTGGAGGCAATGGAGGAGGATACGCCGGGGGACTGAATGGCGAGCGTGTCGGCTATGCCCTGCAAGCCATCTTGGATGCGCTGCTTATGTGAATTATTAAAAGTCAGGGCTGTGAGATCGCGGAGGATCCGCCGCGATCCAGATGTCAAATCACCCGCCCAGGCAGGGACCTGCACCATGCGCGAATCTTGAAGATACCGGAAGACGTCAGTGTCCCCGGAACTTGTTACAAACAATGTCCGCGAATCGTTCCGCATTTGCGCTTCGGTAAGGTCGCTAAGGTCATTGGCCGAGGCCGGCCGGAAGCTGAGCGCCATTTTGGGGAGGCCCAGGGGGTTGATTTCCGGCGTTCGGCCGCGTGTGGTGAGGTAGCCCTTGTTCTTTTTGTAGGTGTCCGTTCCGACGATACGGCTCCAGTCGCCCGGCGTCTGAAAAAACCTCACGGAGAGGTCAACCCCATTCGCAAGGGCCGTGTCCCAGTAGGTGGGAGCAGTTGTAGTCGGTGTGGACTTTGCAGTACTCAAAAGCGAGTTCTCGGCGTCTGCCCGGAGGAAGTAGGAGCCGGCGTAGCGGAAGGTGTTGAGGCTCTGTGTCTCGGTCACTCCATCAAGGAAGGCGAGATTGACCGAGCTGGGGTGAGCGGTCAGGTTTTGCATCGTGTTTTGGCGAAGCGTGTCTGCCGTGACAGCGGAGAAGACCGGGACCCCATTGGCGTCAAATGTCACCCGATCGGTCATCCAGGGATTCTTAGACCAGACATTGGTCTTATACTGAGTAAGAAACGAGGCGCCATTGTTTGTGAATGCGCCATTAGTGGCGGCGGCTTGCGCTGCCAGTGTAGAATACCAATTCTGCAAGTCCGGCATATTGAAAGTAGTCATTCCAAGGCCGGCTGTGTTCAGATTCACCCGAGCGTTCTCAAGATCAGCCCAGTAGGCGTAGCGACCCACCACGGGTGAAGTCCGGGTGGCCGTCGGATCAGTGATCCGCGTGCCATCGGCGAGGACGTAAATCCAGCGCACGCTCATGTCGGGAGCGGTAGAGTATTCGGAATTCTTGGGGAGGATGGGATTCCTGCCATCGGCGAGAGGGGCATTGAGGTTGACCTGCAGAGTCGTGTCTCCTCCCGGGGTGGGAGCGCCCGAATGGAGGTCCACCTGCTGCCAGGCGGCGCCATCCCACTGCCGGATGCGCCCGGGAGCCGCCGCCCAGTGCTTGTCGAGAGGGATGCCAGCCAGTTTGGCTGCGACGTCGTCCAAGGCCATCAGCGACAGGGAATCCGCGCGCTCTCTGGCCAGGTTGCCGGCGCTCTGTCCACGGTCCGAGAGGGCTATGGCCAGCGCGCTGACCACCACCACGACCAGCACGCTGAGAATGGAAAGGACAACCAGGAGGGAACTCCCCGACTGCACTGAAGCGCCTGTGGCTTTAACCCGGATCCGGCAATCGCTTACAAGGAGCCTCGGAACACGCTGGTAAAAATTTTTTCCGGCTTTGCAGGATTTTATTCTGGCGATCGAATTCATGGCGGCTATCGCGTGAGGGCCACGGTGGTGCTGACCACCCGCGCCTGGTTTTTCAAAGAAGCGGGAAGCCCCGCCACAAACGCATCCACATCGTTCCAGACGCTGCCGGGGTTGCCTGAATCGACCCGGGTCGGAGGGGTAGTAAGTCGCTTGATCATCCGCATGGGTGCCGTGACCAGGATAATCTCGACGAGCGGAGGCATGGCAGGTCCGGAAACATTTAGCCAGACCGAACCGGCTGATCGCCTGTAACTGAACCCCTGCAGCGAGTCGTAGAAGTTCGAAGTGATGGCAGCACCATTAGTGTCAGCGCTTGCAGGACTAAACTCAGTCCGGTAATAGGTATTATCCGATGTGGCATTTACTGGAATGTATGTAACATTTATCGGTGCGCGGGCATAGTTTGAGATCGGTCGCCCTTCCGGATCCAAGACCCGGATATAAATTGCCAGAACCCCATCGGCCACCCAGCCTTGGTAACCGTTATTCGCATTGGCGGGTGCCACAGCCGTCACATTCGAGTCGTTCACCCAGACGGTGTTGTTGGTGGCTTGGCCCCGGAGGATTTGCAAACGGTTCTCGACCCCGCCACCGGAGACAAAATACCGGCAGAGAACGGGGCGAGCGCTCCCGGCGGCGGTTTCCCATCGCAGGAAATACCCGACTAAAGAGGTGCCCCCGAGGGTCGTGCCACGGGAAGTCGTCCAAAAAATACTGCCGGCATTACGGAGTTCCGTTGGCAAATTCGTGGGATTCACCAGCATTTGCAGTTGGCGCGCATCGTTGGTGGGCGTGGCGGGGTTTCCAGTTTCGAAGTTCTGCACGGGGGACTGCACCGCCGCGCGCAGATCCCCGGCGATCACTTCGAGCATGGCGGCGGCGTCCAGCCGTTGCCTCGAACCGGAGTCCACCATCGTGAACTGGGTCTGCGCGGCGGAAAAGACCGAAGCAAGCAGGACCACGAGCAAGCTCAGGATCGCGCAAGCGACCAAAACCTCGACGAGGGTGAACCCCCGCTTGGCAAGTTTACCAACTTGTTCCATAGGGAAACAGGGACATGGGGTTGGTGACCGATTCTTGATAGCCCGGTCCGGGATACGACACGACCAACCGGACGGTTGTCCGATTCGACGGAACCGTGGCAGGCACAGCGTTTGTGTTCAAGCGAGGCACCACGCGGTAATGCGCGTTTGTATTGGTGCCTGAAGGATTGGGATAGCTGACATTCGTGAGCAATCTCCCCCCCTTGTCAAAGAAGAAGACCGCACCCGTGCTGTTGGTAAGAACGGTGACGAGCGCGGAGAAATTCGACGAACCATACGCCGACCGGGCGCGCATCAGCGCCTCCGCGGAGCGTGTCACTTGGCAGATCTCGAAGTCGCGCTGCGATAAACGCGCGCTTGTCTGGGCAATCCCCATCGTGCCGATGATCGGCACCACTGCAAACGCAATAATTCCGAGGACGATGGCAATTTCAACCAAGCTGAACCCTTGCCGGGACAAGTCGTGTGCGGGGGCATTCACAGGGAATAAATTCCAAGATCTCCAGTCGTTACATCCGGGCGAAACGCCAAGGACACCTCATCCAATGAAAAAATCCCCATGGAAATCCCAACCTCCATGAGGCTGGAACCGGGTTGATCAATCTGCAGCGAGGGAGGGTGCATCGCGTGTATGATATCAGTACCATGAGCATCCGGGTTACTCAACAACTTATACCCTAGGCTGAAGGTCGAAGGTCGAGGGTCGAGAGCCAAGTCACCTGGAGGTGACGCTCGCCTTTCGCCTTTCGCCTTTCGCCTTTCGCCTTTCGCCTTTCGCCTTTCGCCTTTCGCCTTTCGCCTTTCGCCTTTCGCCTTTCGCCTTTCGCCTTTCGCCTTTCGCCTTTCGCCTTTCGACTCTCGACTTGGCCCCTTGATCCTTCACGGCAACTTGGTCAGATCATCGCAGGTGGCGGGCCAGGAATTCCGCGATCTCGTCGAGTCTCTCCGGCAGGCTAAGTAGTTCGGTGCTGTGTCCCGCGCCCGGAATGACCTGCAGGGTGCTTTCGACTCCTGCATCGCGGAGCGCCTTGTGCAGTCTCCGGCTCTGAACCAACGGCACGATGTCGTCCTGATCCCCGTGAACGGTGAGAAACGGTGCGCTTCGGCCATGCACATGATGAAGGGGGCCGGCGGTGCGGGCCTTTTCCAGATTTTGTGAAAACGGTCCGCCGAGAAGCCGGTAAACCGCCGATTCCGGGGAATCCATCGAGGGGGAAAACGGTACTCCCCATTCCAGGAAATCGACCGGCCCGAACCAATCGACCACGCATCCGACCTCGCTTGACTGATCAAGATGATCACCGGCATCGAAGTCCCGCGTGAGGCCGGTGGTGCCGAGGAGTGCCGCAAGGTGTCCCCCGGCGGATGCCCCCCAGGCGCCGATCCGGGCGGGGTCGATCCCGTGTTCCGCGGCATGGGCGCGCAGCCAGCGCACGGCGGATTTGCAATCCTGCAGCTGGGAGGGAAAAGCCGCCTCGTCGCTCAGCCGATAGCCGATGCTGGCGATGACATAACCTCTCTCCGCAAAGTCGCTCACCGGGCAGGGATTTTTGTCGCCGCATTCCCAACCTCCGCCGTGGATCCACACGACCGCCGGCATCGGAACCTGAGCATGATCCGGCAGGTAAAGATCGAGCGTCTGCCTCGGGCTGCCGCCTGCGAGATAGGGAATGTCACGAATGATTCTCATGAGTGGGAAATCGCTGATTAAACCGGTTCTTCGCTAGTTTGAGAGGGTGACTCGGGGAGGAATCCTGAAGAGTTACCTCAACACCGAGCACCGGGAGTCGCAAGTGGGAAAGTAAAAGGTAGGGATCGGGAATGGAGAGATTTTCACCACAACGCCGAGTGTCTGGGGAGGCACGACGTAGCCTATGCGATGACGCACAGCCCGCAAGGGATCGGATCGCCGGAGCGATTGAAGCAATGCGGGATCAGATTATTCACCACGAAGGGGGATCCAAGGGCAATCCAAGGAGGCAGCCAAAGGGAGGGGAAAGAGGGGCATGGGCTCTGCATCGCAGAGCAGGATTGTCTGTGGGCTCACCCTTGCAAGCTAGCTTGCAGAGATGAGCACACTGTCAATCACACTGAAGTTCCGATATGTCGGAACTTCCTCCATGCCAGCCAACATCAGATTTCTGCCCTCTCTTCAGTTGCAGTCCTCTTCAGTCTCTCGGCTGTTACCTCGGTGGTTTAAAAATCCCCCGTAAACGATTCCTTCTTTCATCCCTTCGTGTCCTTTGTGTCCTTCGTGGTTTAAAAAATGCAGCATTCCGCCTTCCTCCTTACTCCTTGAGGCGGTTCCCTACGGGAAATCGGTGCGGAAGGGCGAGGCGGGGAGGCCCGCCTTGTTGTGGAGATTGACCTCGGGGTTGTCGTCCCATCCATAGCGGGCAGATCTGGGTTCGGCGACCTCGGAACTGGAAACCAAGATCTCCTCGCCGTCGATTTTGGCATCCGCCCAGACAAAGCGTCCATCCTCTCCCGCAACGGCGAAGCCGCGCAGGACATCGCCCCGGCAGACCAATCCGCCGTCGGCATGATCAAAGGAAATCCGCAGCGAGGAGCCTTCGCGTTTCGCGGAGCGGAAGAGCGGACCGCACGGGATGACGTCGGTGTGACCGTAAGTGCCGTGAAGCGCGTTGAGGGCCAGCCTGAGGCCCACATCCTTTTTATTGCGGGGATGGATGTCGCCGGCCTCGCCGATGTCGATGGTGACGGCCATTCCCGTATTCGGCAGCGCGAGCGCCATCGTCTGCGCCTCGCGAAGTTCCGCCCACTTACTCTCACCCGGTTGCTCCTGCCTGGCCATGAAGTTGGCGAGTTGGACGAAGTAGAAGGGGAAGTCCCCTTGACCCCACGCCTCGCGCCAGTTGCGGATGAGGACTTGGAAGAGGGTGCGGTATTGCGCGGCGCGCGGGACATTCGACTCGCCCTGATACCAGATGGCTCCGCGAATGGCGAAGGGCAGGAGCGGGGAAATCATGCCGTTGAAGAGGGCGCCCGGGGCATTGCAGTGTTCCGGACCGAGCGGTTCCTCGGGCACTTGCACAAAACCGTAATCAGTCTCGACCGCATACCGCCAGGTTCCTGCCAATGAAATGGCGGCATCCCCCGGGCGATCGGGACAGGTGAGCTGCATGAATTCCGCAGGGCCGGTCATGCCACCCGCAAATTTGTCGCTGTGGACGCGCACGGCGATGACATTCCGACCGGCGCGGACAAGTTCCCCGGGCACCGTGTAGGTGCGCAGGTGCGACCACGAATCTTCTCGCTCCGCCATGGTGATGCCACCGACCCGCTCGTTGTTGAAATAAGTCGTGTCGCTCTTGTCGGTGGCGCCAATGGCAAGCTGCAGCTCCTTGCCGGCCCAAGCCACGGGAATCTCGATCGTTTTGCGAAACCAAAGGATGCCGCTGAAATTGCAGCCATGGCTTTGCCAGACTCCCGGCAATTCCATCTCCTTCCATCCGGCCTGCGGTTCCTCCATTGCGGCCCATCCCTCCGCATGCTTCGTGTTTCCCTTGTCGCGCGTCCTCTCCTCCATCGCTTCCCAAGCAATCCGCCACGCCTTCTGTCGCGAAGCCAAGACCTCCGGATCGCGCTCGAAGGTTTCCAGGATTCCCCGAGTGACAGGATTTTCCTCAAGCGCATCCCACCGCGTCCAGGCTTCGGCCGGCGTTCCTCCCCATGAAGTGTGGATCAGGCCGACGGGTATGTTCAGGCGGCTGTGAAGTTCGCGGCCGAAGTAATAGGCGACCGCCGAGAAACCGGCCGCTGTCGCCGGAGAACAGGCGCACCAGGAAGCACCCGTCACGCTGGTCTCGGCGAGACCCGAGGGACGCCGGGGAACCGTGAACAGGCGAATCTCCTGAAAATCAGCCCGCTGGAACTCCCCCACTCCGTTCAGGCTGCTTTTGAGAGGCCATTCCATATTGGATTGACCCGAACAGACCCAGACCTCGCCGACAAGAATGTCGGAGATCGAGAGAGTGGCGCCATCGGATGCGGAGACTTCCAGAACGGCGGGCTTGTTGCTTGCGGTCAGCGGTGCCAAGCGGACCATCCAGTTTCCATCATTGTCAGCGGTTCCCGAAACTTGCTGACCTCCAAAACGCACGGTGATCGTGCTTCCAGGGGATGCGGAGCCCCAGACGGGAACCGGGATTCCCTGCTGAAGGACCATCCCGTTGGTGAAGATGGATGCAATTTTCATGGATGTGATTTTGTGAAAAAGGGGTTATCCCAGATTTTGGGTTTTTCCACAATGGGTGTGCACATCAATTTCCATGTTCACTACTTCGTGCCCCTCGTGCTCTTCGTGGTGAATAGTCAAAAAACTTTTTAAACCACGAAGGACACAAAGGACACGAAGGGATGCAAGAAGGAATTGTTTCCGGGAGATTGTTAAACCACCGAGTAGACAGCCGACAAACCGAAGAAGACGGAAACTAGTCTTTTAGACTGAAGGCTGAAGGCTGCATTTTTTAAACCACGAAGGACACGAAGGACACGAAGAGATGCAGGCATGGTACCCAGCGCATTGCGCTGTGGTGGATGCTGAGTGTGGGATCACCTCTGCAAGCGAGCTTGCGAGAGAGATCCCCCACTCAGCAAAGCTCCGAGTCACGGAGCCCATGTCCCTCTTTCACTCCCTTTGGCTGCCTCCTTGGATTGCCCTTGGATCCCCCTTCGTGGTGAATAATCTGATCCCGCATTCATTCAATCGCTCCAGCGATCCGATCCCTTGCGGGCTATGCGTCATCGCATAGGCTACGCCGTGCCTCCCCAGGCACTCGGCGTTGTGGTAAAAATCTCCCCAACTCCTAACTCCCAACTCCTAACTCCCAACTCCTAACTCCTAACTCCTAACTCCTAACTCCTAACTCCTAACTCCTAACTCCTAACTCCTAACTCCTAACTCCTATGCTTCCCCTCGGGATCAAGGGCTCTGTGGTGAAATTCTCCCCTTTCATCCCTCATCCTTCATAATTCATCCTTTGGGCTTATTCATTCAGCGGAGGGAAGTAAATCCAGAGGTGCCCGTTGCGGTCATCCTCAGCGGCGAGGATTTCGCCGTCGGAGCCCACCAGCAGATCCGAGAACTGCAGGCCGTAGCGGCGTGTGGTGAGGGTGGAGACGGGAACCCCGAGGTCGCGGGCCCATCCCCCCTCCCCTCCCCTCCCGATCGCATACCAATGCGCGATCTCCGGGCCTGCGGAAGCGAAGATGCGTCCATCGCGCAAGCGACAGAGCGCGTGCACCGGAGTCAGCGGAATCCGGCCGCGCTCGCTGAAAACACCATCGCTCCACTCGAAAACCCTCCCCTCCTCGTCGGCGAAGAGAAAGCCTCCGGGGAAGGCGCGCAACACTTGCGGCGTCGACGCAGGGATGGGCAGCTTTTCCGCCGGACCGATCTCCATGCGTTCCCACAGGATCGGCATGATCTCCCATTCGCGGCTGAGAAGTTGGTCTGCGCCGTCGATTTTCAAAACGGCTTGGATTCCGCCCACTTGGACGGTTTTTTCCAGAGCGGGTTCCGCGCCGTTGCAATTGAGAAAGAACCCTGTCCCCCCGCCCCATGCAAAGATCCGTGTCCCGGATTCGACCATGCCATCGATGGAGGCGACGGGAAGGGCTAGGAGTTGCTTAAAGGGTCGCAGTCCCACATGCCACTCCTGGATGCCATGCCCGAGGGAAGCCGTGTAGGAACGATGAAGGGCGGCGCCTTCAGCTCCAGTGCAGGCCACAAGGAGCATCTCGCCGTCGAGCATGGTGTGGGAGAGCAGAGCGGTGATCTCCGTGGCGCCCGGCGGTGTCCCGAGATCCACCGCAAATCCGAAGGTGCCCTTGGGGCGGAACTGCAGGAGATGGGGCACCGGTCCGCGGGTGGCGACGAACAGGTCCAGACCGGAAGCCGACTGAAAAAGACGGTGCGCACGGGTCTCGTCGGCCGGCGGCGGCAGGGAGACGCCGGGAAAGCACGGTGGAAGTGCAAGAAAGGTTCCCTCGTTGACGAAGTCGCCGTTGACGGGTGGTGGCGTCCCTATCCCCATAAGCGCAAATACTGATCGGGCTGCACGACGCGCGGTTGGTCGGGAAGGGTGACGCGGTAGGCACCGGCGGGCCGGGTGAGAATTTTTCCGAACACCATGTTCCCCCGCGCGCTCAGAGCGCCCCGTGACACATAGTGGTTGGCATCCTTGTCGCTGAAAAGCGATCCCAGCCGCTCCCAGGTATTCTTGTCGGGATCAAAGCGCATGAGCATCGAGGATGTGGACCCACCGCAGCAGCCGGCGCTTTTCCCACTCCACTCGGCCTTCACCAGATACAGCCTGTCGTCAGCTCCCCAGACGAGGCCGCCGACGTGGTCAAGGTTGACCGACATGACCTCACGCGGGTCGCGATTCTGGGTGACCGGGCCAAGGTCCTCCAACCTTCCCTGCGCCCCCTCCATCGGCCAGAAACGCGCCAGATGCGGATGGCCTTTCCAAGGAACCATGTAGATGGCACCGCTTCGCGGATCAGCCACGGCATCGTAGAGAACGCCGTGCCACGCGGATTGGTAGGCGGCGTGGGGATAGAAATGCGGAAGCTCCTCGAGGCGCCGGCGTTCGGGGTCAAAGCGAAGCATGCGCCCCGAGTCGTCGAACAGGTAAGCCCGCCCGATGGCATCAAGAAAGATGCACTGGGTGTTGATCGATCCGATGCGCCCATGGTCGGTGAGGAGTCCCGAGGCGAGGTCGTAGGAAACGAAATGATCCCTCGGGTAGGTGACGGCATAGAGAACGCGCCGTCGCTCATCGAGGGCCAGGCAGCGGCAGCCCTCCTTCGGAATCATGAGCCGGGATTCCGTCACAACATTCGCGGTGGTATCGTAACTGATCAGGTAGGCACCACGGAAAGCGCGCGCCGGGTCGTTCCAGGAGGCCCACGGGTTGTAGGAGGTTTCCCCCTTGGGTGGTCCGCTCAGGTGGGTGGCGGCATGGATCAGCCCCTTTTCCCGGTCGGGGACGAAGCTGTAGTGGATCTTGCACTGCGTGGCCCGGCCGCTGTCGCGCAGGTCGCCGGTGACCTCGTCCAGGTCGAACAGGTACTCAAGCGTGTCGGTGGCTTCGTCCAGACGGACGACGGTCGCGGTCTCGCCGCCCGTGTGCTCGGTGCAACAGGCGATGTAGATCCTGCCGTCGGGTCCGGTTTGCACGCTCCAGCAGGAGTCCGAGAGCGGGCGTTCGGTGAAT
Source organism: Verrucomicrobiota bacterium (assembly GCA_021413925.1). Lineage (NCBI taxonomy): Bacteria > Pseudomonadati > Verrucomicrobiota > Verrucomicrobiota bacterium. Next base: position 5,105 of record JAIOPL010000012.1, on the reverse strand, counting down.
TCGTTGTATTTCCAATTCATGAAATGAGTCCCCCGTTCTGGGCGTCGAGCAGGTCGCGGAAGGGACCGGGGTTCGACGCGAGTTCGGAGTAGGTCCCATCCTGCACGATTCTTCCGTGGTCGAACACCACTACACGGTCGCAGAAACGGACGGTCGAGAGCCGGTGGGCGATGACAAACGCGGTATTGTCCTTCATCGCATGGGTGAGAGTCTCGGTGATCAGGCTCTCCGATGCCGTATCCAAGGCCGATGTCGCCTCGTCGAAGATGAAAATCGCGGGCTGCTGCGCCAGGGCGCGGGCGATGCCAATCCGCTGGCGCTGACCGCCTGAGAGAGTCGCCCCCCCTTCGCCTAGGACGGTATGGATCGTGTCGGGCAATTCCCGGACAAACTCCCAGGCGTTCGCCCGCTCCAGCGCCGCCACGATTTCCCCGTCGGTGGCGTCCGGATTCGCGAGGAGGATGTTTTCCCTCACGCTAGCGTGGAAGAGGAAGGTCTCCTGCGGGACGACTCCGAACTGTCTCCTCACGGTCTGCAGCGACACATCGCGCAGGTCGATGCCCCCGAGCAGGATCTCCCCCTTTCCCGGGTCGTAGAGGCGCAGCATCAGCGAGACGATCGTGCTTTTTCCGCACCCCGAGTGGCCGACAAAAGCGACCTTCTGACCGTAGGGAACCTTCAGGGAGATGCCGTGAATGACCGGGCTGCCCTGGTAAGCGAAGACCATATCCCTCAGCTCCACGCTAGGGCGTTCCGGGATTTCGACTTCCGTGGCGGGCGCCTCGGGCGTGGAAGTCCTGTGCGCCAGGACCGACTCGATCCGGTTGAGGCCGGCATGGGCGACGCCCTGTGCAAGCGCGCATTGGAAGAGGCCGCCAATCAAAGGCTGGATGCTGGCGTAGGAGGCCAGGGTGGCCACGATCTCTCCCAACTGCACCCGCCCCTGCACAAAAAGGATGGTTCCGGCCACGGCCAGGGCGGAGAAAACGACCGCTTGGATGGCCTCGGACTTCAACCCCAGGAGGTGGCTCCGCACCTGGACTTCGTAGGACTTGCTACCGATGTCGGCCGCATCCTGCCGGAAACGCTCGACCACGCTCTCTTCGGCCCCGAGGATCTTGACGGCCTTCTGGCCGCGAAGCAGCTCGGAGGCGCGCCCGGAGACGGAGCTTTCGAGCCTTTGGAAGGATTGGTTGAGTTCGCGGATTTGCTTCGTGGCTCCGGGGGAGACCCAGGCATTGAGCAAAAGCCCCCCGAGGAGGATGCCGGCCAGGATGGGATTCCAGGAAAAAACCAGCGCCAGCGTCGAAAGCAGGGTGAACATCACGAAGGGAACGACCAGGACGAACTGGAAGAGAAACTGTTGAACTCCCCCCAGCGGACTGCCGAAGAGGTAGCTCAGCAATTCTCCCGACGGTTTCTGCTCGTGGAACCGAAGGCAGAGAAAATTCACATGCTGGAAGAAATCGGTGCGGATGCGGACGAGCGCCCTGGTGCAGGCACGGGCGAAGAGCCGCATGCTGAAATGCCAGCAGAGCATCCTGCCGACGAGAGCGACGAACAGGTAACACGCCATCAGCAGAATCGCCCCCTTGATCTTGGAAGCGGGGGGAAGATCGGCCAGAAGCACCGAGTCGGTGAGATACTTGGGGACGGCATTCTGTGCCGTAATGGCCATGCCGCAGACCATGTTCAGCCCGAGCGCGCCGAGAATGAGCCCACGCGAGTTGCGGAAATAGCGCCAGAGCGTGCTCCAAAAGGGAAAGGTCCGCTCTTGAAACGGCAAAATGTGTTGCGTGGTGTTCATCGGCTCTCAACTAGATCCCCGGTCAGCCCTCTCCCTTGAGAACCATTCCAAACCTTGATCAAGAAATCCCCTGCGCACTGGCGCGCAGCGTGAGGAGTTGCCGTGGCGCGATCGTCGCGGACTTCCCTCCGACCGGCTTGGAATTTCCTCCCCGCAGGTCGGTGATCTCCCAGGATTCGGCCCCGAGGAGCCGGATGGTCTCCTGCCTGTCGGTGGGATTGAAGACGCGGAAGATCCAGCGGCCGTCCTCCAGAGCAGAGGAGGAGAGAACCACATGGCCAGAGACCGAGGGGTGATCACCGGCCCGAATCGCTTTCCTGTTGCCCATGTCGGCCAATTCCTGGATGTCGAGGAACTCGGCTTGCGGGGCGGCGGCCAGGCTCTGGGCGATGTGGAACAGATCCGTGGCGGGCACCTCGCCGTCGAACGGCTTGAGAGCCATGTGGAACTTGTGCACGCCGTGAATCTGCCCGCCCTCGTTGCCGTCAGTGAAGACAGCCCGCCGGAACCCGCGAAGAAGTGTCAGGCAGAGCGGACGGTCGGATTGGTCGAGCACGGCGCTCTCGTATTGACCGGGCGCGAGCAAGGCCAGACCGTGTTGACCGTCGGTCGTCGCAACCCAGTTTTGCTGCGGCGTCATTTCCACCTGGAGTTCGCGCGCAAGGTGGCGGTCCTGCCGGAGCTTGACGCGACGCTCGACCGCATCGAACGGAGTGTCGGCCCAGAACGATTCCGCCTTGGCGAGGCGGGTCGGACAGAAAAGGCGCAGACGATGGTCGCTCGGGGTGTTGTGAACGGTTGTCTCGATCTCCACATGCCCGGAGCCCTTCCTCAGGGTCACCCGATGTTCGACCACCAGCGGGACGAGCGTCGAACTGCGCTTGCCGCTGCTGAAATCATATGCCGACGGCACCGACCATTCGACGCGGATGCAAAGACGCGCGAGGAGCGGCCCGTTCTCGGCAATGCCAAATGTGGTGTTTCCGCCGGTGGAAACATAGGCCCGGTCCTGCAAGGCGATCCCGTGAAACCAGCCGTCGCCGATGTCCGCGGTGTCTTCGAGTGCCAGCAGATCGTGGTATTCGGCGCCGGACTTGAGGTCTTTCAGGAAGATCGTCCCGTTGTCGGCCGCCGTCACTTCCAGGAACTCGTTGCGAAGGGTTTTCCGGTCCACGCCGATCATCCCCTCCATCGGGATTCGCGTGGGACCTTCGGCCGGCTTCAATATGAAATGTTGCGCCGTGGCCGCGGGCAGCGTGGTGTCGATGGCGATCCGCACGCCCTGCCGGCCGCCTGCATAAGGCATGTGATTCGGGGCGACGCGCACATGTTGCGTCGAGGGCACGACCTCCAGGAGTTGATAGGCGACCTCGCGGCCCTCCGTGTCGTAAATGCGGAATGACGGCTTCATTTCAAAGCCGAAGAATTCGGCGAACTGCGGCAAGGGAAGCAGGCGCACGAAGACCTCGGGAGAGTGATGCGTCGACCCAGCCGCCGGTGCAAACACTCCAAGAGCCAGTTCCCCCTCCTCCAACCGGTCCTGCACGACGGCGCCAGTCAGGGACCTTAAGGCATGGCCAAGGTGGAACTCCGCGATGTGCCGGCTTTGGTCGAAGCGGTAGGGCATGGCGTCGTGGGTGACATCGGGACTGCAGCCGCAAATGCTGTCGTGGGGGTGGTTTTTGAGCAGATATTCCCACGCGAGCTCCAGCGCCCTGGCAGGATACTCAATGCCGAGTGCAAACTTCGCCGCGGCGCACCATGGTTCCGCCCAAAGCGTCAGCAAGGTTTCGCCCTCATGGTTGGCCTGTTTCAGGGGGATGCGGCTGCTTCCCACGCCGGGAATCAGCCAGCCTTGAGTCTCCATGCTCGCGGGCACACGCAACTCGCCCTCCACCCTCGTGTAGGAGGGTGAACCCGCCGACTCGTCGCGGAGCGCGGCGATGAAATCATCGAGACTCGAAACCTTGACCACTTCGCGACCGGCCAGGCTGTTAATTTTGGCAACGACCTCAAGCAATGCCGGATCGAACTCGATATGATCCGCGCCATCGAACCAGAGCAATGTCCGGCCCGCGCCGCCGGCCTGCGCCAGTTTCAGGTAGGTGGCCGCATTTTCCACCATTTCATCAACGCTGGGGCGCTCGTCCGGACTCATGGATTTGCGGACATGGAAGCCGAAATCGACGTAACCATGGCCGGTGAAGCGGTGGATGAGAATACTGCTGCCATCGGGACTTTGCCACCGGAACGGATTACCGAGCCCGGTGTCGATGCCGCGCCAAAGAATGGCATTGTCGATACCAAGACCGGCCAGCACCTGCGGCATCTGGCTGTTGTGGCCGAAGATGTCGCACAGCCACCCCACCCTGCTCGTCTGCCCGAATTCCTCGGACCGCTTCATGCCAAGCAGGAAGTTTCTCACGAGCGACTCCCCGCTCACGAGAAACTCGTCCGGAAGATTATACCACGGGCCGACCTTGAAGCGGCCTTCCGCGATCAGGCGGCGCAGCAACGCCTCCTTCTCCGGCCGGATTTCGAGGTAATCCTCAACGGGAATGAACTGACCGTCCATCTGGTAGGCCGGCAATTTTCCGGACTCGAGTTCGTCGAGGATCGTGTCGAGCACCGAGACGAGTTTTCCCCGGAACTTTTGAAACGGCTGATACCACTCGCGGTCCCAGTGGGAACTGAAGACAAGATGGATTGATCCATCGAAGTTTTTAAAAGCCTGCTGCGCTTCCGCCGATTGCTGGGACATGGTTTTTGTTCTTCGCTAGTTTGAGTGGATGACTCGGAGAGGAATCATGAACAGTCACATCAACACCGAGCACCGGGAGTCGCAAGTGGGAAAGAAAAAAAGTTAGAAAGTGACGGGTAGGAATCGGCAATGGAGGGTTTTTTACCACCGAGCCCTTGATCCCGAGAGGAAGCATTGGACTTAGGAGATAGGAGCTGGGAGTAGGGAGCTGGGAGTTGGTAGTTGGGGAGATTTTTACCACAACGCCGAGTGCCTGGGGAGGCACGGCGTAGCCTATGCGATGACGCATAGCCCGCAAGGGATCGGATCGCCGGAGCGATTGAAGCAATGCGGGATCAGATTATTCACCACGAAGGAGGATCCAAGGGCAATCCAAGGAGGCAGCCAAAGGGAGTGAAAGAGGGGCATGGGCTCTGCATCGCAGAGCAGGATTGCCTGTGGGCTCACTCTTGCAAGCTAGCTTGCAGAGATGAGCACACTGTCAATCACACTCAAGTTCCGACATGTCGAAACTTCCTCCATGCCAGCCAACAGCAG
>JAIOPL010000011.1 GCA_021413925.1 Verrucomicrobiota bacterium | reverse complement strand
TGAGAGCCGACGAAGCTGGCGAAGACCTGTCCGCCGGTCATGACGTGGGTTCTGAGAAGATTCGTCCACTCGTTGAAACCTCCCACATCGCCCGACCGGATCAGCACCCGCTGATAGAGATTTTGCACCAAAGCCTGGGTCGAGCCGGTCACCGCGAAGTTCAAGTTCGCATACGGTTGAGTGCCGAGCGAGACGGTGTAATTGAGCGACTGGGCGCTGAACCCCCAGTAACCCGCGGGCAGCACGACCGCGACCGTGTGCTGCTGATTGGCTGTGACGTTCGCGAACGTGTAGGCGCCATTGGCGTCGGTGATCTGGGGATTGGCGGTGTCGCCATCGAGAACGACGCTTATCCCGGCCAGGCCTGCGTCGGGCGTCGTTTGGCTCGCATTGATGAGATCGACCGATTGAAAGACAGCCCCCGAGATCGTCGTCCCCGACACGATCGGCACAATCCGCGGCTCAAATTCCTCCACCCCCAACCGCTCTCGTCGCGACCGCATCGGCGTGGGCGACGCATGCCACCAACGGCGTAAGTGAGCGAAAAGGTTGGGGCTTCGGCGCGCAGCGTTGTTCGCCTGGTGGTTGAGACTCATGATGGGACTCGTGAATTGCCGAGAGAACGCGTTTTCAAAGGCAGCGGGGAAGCGTTCCATTACGGTAACGCCATATTGCAGTGAAGACAAGGCGATTGGGTAAATTGTGCCGATGGAATTGCTGAGCCCGATCGTCATATCCCGCATCAGGGACGTGTCGCGCGCAGCGCCCACGTGACGATAGGGAACATATGGACACACTCGGGTTCATCTATTTTGCGGACGGTGGCTTGGGTCGATACTTTTGCAGTTCCTCGGCCCAATCGGGGAAAAACGACCCGAACGCGAAGGGTGCGAGCCATAACGCGTTTGCCGTTATTCGACTTTCAATGGGACAGTTGTGGTCGCATTAATAAAACGGCGAAAGAATTGGCGCTCGTCGCCGAGGCGTCATGATCGAATTCGGAACTTGGGCTTGCTGTGATCTTCAACACGTTCGCCTACTATTTTCTCTTTCTTGTGCCGTCGGCCATCTTGTTCCGAGTCGCGTCGCCGCGCATTCGGCCGTGGGTCTGCGCGTTCTTCGGCGCCGGTTTTTTTGTCTATTTCTCTCATACCCAATTCGGCGACTGGATTGGGGCTGCTTGTCTGTTGATTTTCGTATGGGAATCGCTGTTCCGATTGCTGTACCGTCCTGGTTCGTGGACATGCATCGCGGGCGTCTTGATTAGCGTCGGCGTATTAGGTATATTTAAATATTGGAACTTCGCGTCCGATTTGGTCGCATCTCCTTTTGGGGATAACCCAGTCCACTGGACAGGAGCATTTCTACCGCTCGGCGTTTCATTTTTCACGTTCGAATTCATTCACTACGCGGTCGATCGGTACAAGAATCGAGTCGAGCGAGGCTCGATGGGTGAATATTTAGCGTTTATTTTCTTCTTTCCAACAATGGTCGCCGGGCCGATCAAGAGATTTCAAGACTTCGCTCCGTGCATGAGGAATCCTGGAAGCGATTGGGCCAAGGACTGGCATCGAGGCGTCACTCGCATCCTCGTTGGTTTAGAGCGGTTCATAGAGCGGTTCACGAGTGCATTGCGTATTCACAACGGTCATGGAACCAGCCGAGGATGTCGTGTTGGGTAACGTTGTTCAAGGCTGTCCCCATTGCTTGAATAACTCCCTGAATCGACCGAGCGGCGATGGATCGCAATCCTTCCTTGATCTTGGAGAACATCTCCTCGATCGGTGACAGGTCAGGGCTATAGACGGGCAATGGTTCCACCCGTGCTCCCGCCGCTTCAATGGCGGCGATGGCCGATGCGCTTTTGTGTGGCGACAGGTTATCCCACACGACTACGTCGCCCGCTCGAAGTTCCGGCGCCAAAACATGCTCGACATAGGTCTCGAATGCTGGTCGATCCGTCGCGCCCGGCAAGGCCATGGGCGCCACCACGCCGGAACTCCGCAAGCCCGAGATCAGCGTGACATTCTTCCACGCACCGGGGGCCGTCGCCTGCACTCGTTCGCCGATCGAAGCTCGACCGTACGTTCGTCCCATCGCCGTGGTGGCGCCGGTTTCGTCGACGAAAACCAAGTGATCCGAAGCCACGGTTGCCATTTTCTTGCGAAACGCACGCCGTTGCTTTTGCACCCGGGGAGTATCTCGTTCCTCGGCACGGTTGGTTTTCTTCTTGCGAGTGATCCGATGTCGCTTCAAAACGCGAAAGATCGTCATCACGCTACAATCGACGCCCAGCCGATCTCGCAACTCCGCGAGCGTCGCATCGGGTTGTTGCCGCACCAGTTCGAGAAGGCGAGCGACGGATTTGGCGTCCAGTTTGGGCGGCGTTCCGCCGGCGTGGGGCTTGGGTTGGACCGACCCGGTCCTCCGATAACGCTGGAGGAGACGGACAATCGTCGAAACGTTGACGGCGAAAAGTTCCGCCAACTCGCAAAGCGTATGTTCACACGCTTCAACCGCCGCCACAATCCGCTCTCGAAGATCGATGGAAAGGGGTCGCATCACACACCTCCTTGAAATGTGATCCCCCAATCCACTGATATTCTATTCAGATGCAATCCAGCTGCGAACCGCTCTA